>CBDFJH010000001.1:0-17156 GCA_965248435.1 Candidatus Latescibacterota bacterium | reverse complement strand
CGTTCACGGTGGATGCCGGGCCGTCACCGGTATCGTTCACAGCACGCAGCTCGAACGTGTATCGGGTGCCGTTGGTCAGGCCGGTCACCGTGTGTGTGATGGTGTCCTTATCGCTGTTGGGGATGTCGATCCAGCTGCCGTAGTCGCCCGTGACTGTTTTCTGGCGATACTGGTACTTCGTGATCGAGGTGTCGTTCGGATTGTCCCAGGACAGAGTAACCTGTTCGCTACCGGCCGCGGCCGAGAGGTTCTCCGGGGCGTTCGGGATCGCAATCGGCGTGGCGTCCACGCTGGACGCCGCGCCCTCACCGGTACCGTTCCCCGCGCGCACCTCAAACGTGTACGTGGTGCCGTTGGTCAGGCCGGTAGCAGTGTATGTGGTGGGGGGCGTGGGGGGCGTCGCATAGAGGTTGGGGTTGATGATGTTCGCCCAGGCAGTGTAGTTGCTGTCGTCGCTGTCCTTCCAGCGAACCTGGTACTTGATGATCGTGATGTTGTCCGGATCGTCCCAGGACAACGTGACCTGTTGGTCACCCGGCGTGACCGAGGAAATAATCGGGGCGGTTGGCAGATTCTGTTCCGCGGGGGTGGCTGTCACGATGGCTTTCACGCTGGTTTGGGTGCCGCCAGCGTTTGTCGCCCACACAGTGAAGGTGTATTCGGTGCCGTTGGTCAACGGATTATTACCGAGACCAACGGAATCGTCAACCTTCGACGGCGGTTCGCTAAATGCGATAAACGAACTCCAATTCACACCGTTTGTGGTTGTGAGAGTATAGTTTCTGGCTCCGGAGACACCGTCCCACTCCAGGTGGACCCTTTCGTGGTCCGGAGTCGCCGCCAGATTGGCCGGCGCGGGCCACAGTGGCGTGGCGGTATCGCTGGACACCGCACTGTAACCGGAAATGTTGACCGCCCACAACTCAAACGTGTACACCCTGCCGTTGCTCAGGCCGGTCACGGTGTGTGTGAGGGTGTTTGCTGTTTCGTTTGCGCTGATGTCGCTGTCGCTGATGTCGACCCAGTCGCGGAATTCGCCGCTGCCTTTCTTCCGCCGGTACTGATACCCGGTGATCGTGTCGTTGTCCGGATCGTCCCAGATCAGCGTCACTTCGCCCCCGTCGCTGCCCCGTGTGGCGTCGAAGTTGGCCGGGGCGACTGGTAACGCAATCGGCGTGGCGGTTGCGGTCGCCCACGGGCCGTTACCGGAAGCGTTCACCGCTCGCACCGCCAACGTGTACCGGGTGTCGTTGTTGAGTACTGAACCGCCACCGTCGCTCAGATTAATAACGGTGTATGCGGTGGTGGTCGCGCTGCTGTCAGCAATGAGGATGAAGGTCGTCACGCCGCCGTCGGTGCTGTAGTCGGTGCTGTAGTCGTACCCGGTGATCGTGATGTTGTTCGGATCGTCCCAGGACAGAGTGATCTGGCCGTCACCCGTCTTGGGCGTGAGGCCCGTCGGCGCGGCCGGCAAAGTCACCGCTGGCGTAGCGGTCTCGCTGGATGTTGCGCCGGTATACACGGGGTTCCCGGGGTCGGTTCCCAACGCCGCCCGCACTGTGAAGGTGTATTCGGTGCCGTTGCCCAGCCCAGTAACGATATCGGTCGTCTTCGTCCCCGATCCGGCCAGGACCAACCTATTAATGTCGCTGCCGGTTCCCTCCGTCAGAATGTGATACTTGGCGATCCCGGGGTCGCCCGTGTTCCACTGGAGCGTGACCTGGCCGTTGTCCGGCGCCGCCACCAGACCGGTCGGCGCGGGCCACAAGGGCGTGGCGGTCGTGTTGGACGTCAGGCCTTTACCGGAAGCGTTCATCGCGCGCACCGCCAACGAGTATGCGGTGCCGTTGGTCAGGCCGGTCACGGTGTATGTAATGGTAGTCGCGTTGCTGCCGCTGATGTCGGTGAAGTTACTGCCACCGGCGCTGCTGACCAGGTATTTGGTGATCGTGGAGTCGTCCGGATCGGTCCAGGTCAGAGTGGTCTCGCCGTCGTCACCCTGCGTGGCCGAGAGGTTCGTCGGGCGCCCCGGCACCGTCGCCGGCGTGGCGGTCGCGCTGGATGGCACGCCGGTGATCACGGTGGTGCTCCCGGACGTATCTACCGCCTGCACCGTGAAGGTGTATTCGGTGCCGTTGGTCAAGATTTCAATGGTCCTGGCCTCCTTCATCCCCGATCCGGACGACTCGAAATCCGAAGGCATAAGCGTCGTGCCGCCGCTCTGTGTTTGGACCCGATAATGGGTGATCCCGGTGTTCTTGTCCCAGGTCAACTCGACCTCCTCGTTGCCCGGCGCCGCCTTCAAATTGACCGGCGCGGGCCACAGCGGCCTGGCGGTCGCGGTGGATGCCGGGCCCTGAACGGAATCGTTCGCCGCGCGCAGCGCCAACGTGTACGCGGTACCGTTGGTCAGGCCGGTCACGGTGTGTTTGAGGATGTTGTTCGTCTCGTTTTCGATGATGTCGTTGCTGTCGATATCGGTGAAGGTCCCGTCGCCATCGGTGCTGACCTGGTACTTGCCGATTGTGGAGTCGTCCGGATCGGTCCAGGTCAGCGTCGCCCGGCCGTCGCCCGGCGTGGCCGAGAGGTTTGCCGGGGCAACCCACAGCGGCCTGGCGTTCGCGGTGGATGCCGTGCCCTCACCGGAAGCGTTTACAGCGCGCAGCGCCATCGTGTATTGGGTGCCGTTGGTCAGACCGGTCACGGTGTAGGTTGTGGTGGTCCAACTGCTGTCGCTGATGTCGGTGAAGTTACCGCCACTGTCTGTGCGGATCTGGTACTTCCAGATGGTGTTGTTGCCCGGATTGGTCCAGGACAGCGTGACTTGGCCGGCACCCGGCGCGGGCGAGAGGTTCTCCGGGGCGGCCGGCCGCGCGAGCGGCCGGGCAGTCAAGGTGGATTCCTGGCCGGGACCGGAATCATTGACCGCACGCACACCGAACCTGTACCGGGTGCCGTTGGTCAGGCCGGTCACCGTGTGTGTGGTGGTGTCCTTATCGCTGTTGGAGATGTCGGTCCAGCTGCCGTAGTCGCCCGTGACTATTTTCTGGCGATACTGGTACTTGGTGATCGTGTCGTTGCCCGGATTGGTCCAGGACAGCGTGACCACGCCGTCACCCGGCGCGGACCAGAGATTCTCCGGGGCGGCCGGGGCAAGGGTGTACCCGTTAACCCTGATTTGTATCGAAGTTGAGTACACACCGCCATCACCATCCCAACTCCCGGTTCCGCCAGATTGGCGCGTGTAGCGGTGATTGCCGATACTCCACCCTGTGCGCGAGCCTGAATCTTCGTTGTCGTTTGCCGTCAGGTTCCACCTGGGTCTAGTTCCGCTACCGCTAAAAGTCATGTGCACGAAGTATTGGGTGTTTCGATTTAGATGGGCAACGCCAGGGGTGGTGAACGTCTGGAATCCCGTTCCCACATTGGTCGGGTTGGTCAAGGTGTATAAGACCTCGTTTGTCGGGTGACCCGATCCGCTGGCGGCCCTCACCGTTACCGTCAGGGTTCCACTACCCGGAGCCGTGCCAACGTCAATATCGATACTTGCAAGGTCGTAGCCCCGCGTATTCTGGCCCGTGGTGAACCCCTGAGCACAGTCTAGTAGTTGAGGAACCGAGACACATGCTGTATAACCGTGGGTGGTCTGGCTCGTGTTGCTCACGAGCACTTGCGCCTGCGCTGGCGCAGCGAAAGCTGGCAACAGCGTGGCGGCGGCGAGCAATACACCGATGAAAAACAGCCTTGGGAAAGGCCTCGTAGAAACCGTCTTCCGGTAAAAAAAAACTTTCTGATCTGCGCCTGTTCGACGCAACGCGAAACTATTCAAGTCTTCTGTGTAGTTCATGTCGGCCAGACTCTGGATGGATGTGCCGTCGATCATGATCATTAATCACCGATAATGACTGACATATTAGCCAAAGACATACGTCATCGAACTTTACCATAAAAAGTATCTTTTGTCAATACCGTCATCGAACCCACTGTGTCGGGTGATGAAGATGATTCCGACCGCGATGTTCTCTTGCGCCAGGACCGGCTGTCCGGTGGCTACTCGGCCGACGATGGAAACCGGCCCCAGATCAAGAATTTGATCCGCAAGCTCTCTCACGATAGTCAGGCTGCGCGCCTCCTGTGACTTTTGTTTCAGGTATCCCCTTCGCACGCGCTGGGTCACCTGGTCGTGCGCGTTTGTGACGGATGTTCCGAGTACATTCGCCATTTCCTTGATGGCCGGAGGCCTCGCTGACTGGTGAAGCGACGCAACTCTCGCAACGTGCACCGCTTCGGATTGGTGATTTCGTCAACAGGTCATCTTCCTCTCGCCGTGCCATGCATAACCAATCCTTCCCTTGGGAAATTGCGTGGGAGCCTGATACCAGGCTATTGGAGATCAGGGCCATCGTACAGGGAGGTCCGTCTATACCAGCGGTGCTAGCCCGAATATCTCACCAAACAATTGAATAAGGCCGCGTTTTCTGGTATAAATGGCATTATAAACAATTACTTATAACTAGGAAACGCAGCCTTATGAATACACAGTGTACAACAATTGAACTTGAATTTGAACCCTGTGGACCCCGCAATGTGACGGCGCGATTTGATGGCGGTCGGATCAGTTCAGATGCCGGAGCGTTACTGTTGCGGGAGGTCGATATACGCCTGGGTCTTGTTGACCGGGCAGGCAAATGCTTTCGTGATTATCGTGACCCCAGGGTGACCGGGCACAGTGTAGGGGAGTTGCTGGCGCAGCGTATTTTCGCCCTGGCGATGGGTTATGAAGATCTCAATGACCACGATGAACTGCGCTAGGATAGTGTATTGGCGATGCTGGTCGGCAAGAGCGACCTGATCGGCAAGACTCGTCCACGGTCGCGTGACCGTGGCTATCCTCTGGCGAGCTCGAGTACACTCAACCGTCTCGAGCTGGGGGTTGCCAATGCGTCGAAATCGGCTCTGTAGTGCCTGACGAGGGCCAATAGCTCCTCGATAACCACCAAATTAGATACTTTATGTTTCAGCTGCGCTGAAAAGTGCCTGATCATGGATTGTACGGGTCATAAGCAATATTGAAGGCTAATTTTGAGGCAGTACGGTGCCTAATTTCCAAACTGGTGATTTATGCGGGCTAGCTTCCAATAATTTCTTCCCCAGCCTGTTCCGATGGGTGCGAATGTAGTGTACACGCCCAATTTCGCACAAACAAAATCAACTACTTATAATTCCAAACCGTCAAACTCAAGAATCGCCACGAAGTGCCCTAAAAATATCTTGAGACAACGCATGGTCTTCTCGCCTGTAGAGGAAGTACAGGTGCGTATCATTCAGGACTTTCTTTAACGGACCCGACTGTTTGACGCCCATCAACTGTGATCTGGATTCGACGCCAGAGCCAACTACGTAGCTTTTGACGTCGAGTGATTCAGGCGCGAGCTCCACGAGCTGTGATCCGACTGCTACCTCTTGATCACCTGGAACATTGAGCGGGAAGATCCGCTTGTGGAATTCGGCCACAAAATCGACAAGATGCAAGTAACGATCAGCGAAATAATTCAGATTTGACTTTCCGTGCTTGTCCAGCGATAGACTGAGCTGAAGGGATCGTCGCGATCCACGATGCTCTTCATTGGGACGGAATCGGAAGTCGGCGAGAAATCCAAATTGGCGACGCGAGCGCAGCAGATACGGCTCCAGCGAGACCACCTGTGATCCGTCGGGATATGTACTGGTCACGATCTTCACGTGTTGACGGAATCCCTCAATGACCCGGAAGCAGTTGCGATCTAAGGAAGGTCTGAATAATTTGGGAAATTGATCATACCGAAGAAGAATACGCAAATTTTGACAAATCGGGCGACGATTTATCGATATGATCTTCGATTCGTCGACCCGGATACGGTGGTTTTACCTGATTTCGCGCTCATGTTCGAAATTTTTCGACACCAACGCCTCAAATCTTGCTACACCGGGCCACCAGATACGCCCTCGATACGGCCAGATTCACCAATGCTGCCGATACATACAGATGATGGGTATTTTTCGATAACCCCTTATAGCGAACCTTGTCGAATCCGAATCGATTCTTCATCACGCCAATGACGTGTTCCACCCGACTGCGCGTTCGAGACTTGTCACGGTTGTTGGCACGTTGCGCTTCGCTTAACGCCCGCCCACGGGTGCCTTTTTCGTTCGTCAGATCCAGCGCCTTGGGCGCTATTTCGCGGATCACTTCCCCCTGACCCGTATACGCCGAATCGCCCCATACCTGCGTCTCGCTGCCATGCAACAACTCGCCTATCACCTGACTGTCATGCCGATTGGCCGGCGTCGCTACCACCGAATGGATCAATTTCGTCTCACTGTCGACACCAAGATGGGCTTTCATACCAAAATACCATTGATTGCCCTTGCGCGTCTGGTGCATTTCCGGGTCCCGGCTTTGTTTGCGGTTCCTGGTCGAACTCGGCGCATCAATGATCGTTGCATCGACAATTGTGCCTTGCTTGATCTGACGTCCCTGTTCGCCCAGATAGCGATTGACTTGCTCAAAGATTTGCGCCGCCAGTGCTTCGCTCTCCAGCAGGTGACGGAACTTGCATATCGTGGTCTCGTCCACCGCTCGCTCGCGACCCAGGTCGATGCTGACAAATTTGCGCATCACCTCCATGTCATACAACGCTTCTTCCACCGCCGGGTCAGAAAGACCATACCAATGCTGTAAAAAATAGATCCGCAACATCCGCTCTATTCCAATCGGACGACGCCCGGCTCCTTGCGGCTTCGGGTAGTAGGGCTCGATCAGCTCTACCAATGCTGACCATGGAATGATCTGGTCCATGTCTTCCAGAAACTGCGCCTTGCGCGTTTTCATCGGATATTTCACGAATCCTTGCGAGGCAAGCGTTGACTGACGCATATTCAGGTTCCTCTATGTTTGCTTGGAAATTTGCACTCGCCCAGGTATAGTACAACAACAATTTTCAAACAGAATTAATCAGACCTTCCCTAAATTGTTCCTACAGCTCTGGATGAGGGCCAATCTAAGCGCATCTATTGTCACATAGACATCATCGAGTGGTTCCCATACCACCTCAGTGCTGTCTTCCTTTCTTTGGAACAATGTCCAGTAGAGATCGTAGTTGCCACCTACATTGAGATGCCTGCGAACAGCTTCTTCGTCTCCGACTCTGGGCCGCTCACGTTCGATATACGGGAGGCGGTAGAGCGTGATCGTGAACTGATCCGTTGCTGGTGGGAAGAAGTTGAGGGCAACTCTGCGCATCTATTTGTTTCCTTGCGTAATCAAACTACATCCGCGTAACTGACGCATATAACTGGCGAAAATCGAATCACGGACTAAGATAGGCACGCGGCTATCATGCTGAGGCCATCTCCATTCCGTGTTGCTGCTGGTTGAAAAAATGGCCAAAGATCATCTCCGACTTTACGGTGATCTCGGCCTCGGAATAGGCAGTGGTAGCCCTGTCTCATCGCTGTAGAGAAAGTCAAAAATCATTTGCTTTATGCGGTCCCGAGTTGCTTCCTTCTTCTGCCAGTCACGGATGCGCGCGAGTTCCGCTTGGAGCTTCGCATGGAGCTCTATCGCAACTGTTTTGATGCGCTTGATCTCAGCCGGTGTAAGCTCGCTCTTCTTTAGTAGGTCGAACAACGCGAGTGTCGGCTCGTCGAGGCCTTCCGTAACGGCGCGATCCTGTTCCTCGTCGAGGTCAGCAACGAACTTCAGCAGCGCCTCGAATGTTCGCTCAATCGTCACGCGGTCTTTTTCCCGGTTGTATTCCGCGACCAGGTTCTCATAGTGCTGCTGGAAATCCGTCCTCAGAGGGTTTTGCGCGAGCATTACGGCGAGGCGCTTTTCGATGACGTTCTTTAGATTCTGTACCTGCGTATTCTGCTGCGGGTTTTTCGCAAACTCCTGGCGCAGCCGTTCAAAGTCGATGGCTGAGATGTTATAAGTTGCTTGGGTCTCCCGTACGCGATCCGCATCTGTGATGCTGATGCTCTCGCCGACTACTCCATGCAACCCCTTGATGATTTGGGAGATATCGGCCTGTTCCCGGTCTTCTTGCAGGCTCTTGTAGACGATGTTGATGGCGTCATAAGCCCTGCGATGATCGTTAATGCCCGCCATGTTCAGACACGCCTTGAACTTCCGAAATACGGTGCGGGCCATGATCTCGAAGCGTTTCCGGGTCTCGTCGTTCTTGTTGATGATCTCCTTGGCAGAGACGATTGCCGCGTTCCGCTCGAAGCCGGTCTTCTCGATGATGTCATCAAGGCGAAAATTCTTCGCGGCTAGGCAGGAACGCACCATTTCGATGGCTTCGAGGAGTTCTTCGAGTAGCTCCTCCTGGGGCTTCGCAGGAGGGTCGGACGTGCCACCATCTTCTTCTCCGGTGTGCCCGGCGAAGGTCGCAAGCGCGCTGCGGAGGTTCTTCAGGATGCCGCAATAGTCAATGATGAGACCATTGTTCTTACGCTCATGAACGCGGTTCGCCCGGGCGATGGCTTGCATCAGCGTGTGCGCCTTGAGCGATTTGTCGAGATGGAGCGTGGCAAGGCTCTTCACGTCGAATCCGGTGAGCCACACCGCACAGACGATGGCGACGCGGAATGGATGCCTGTCCTTCTTGAAGGTGCTCTCGACATCAATCCGCTCTCCGTCGGCGGTCTCGAAGCCCTCCTTGATGAGCTTTCGGTGTGGCTCGATATAGAGGTCCCAATTGCGGAACTTGGCGACCTCGCCCTGTTCCTCGCTCACAACGACTGCGATCTCCGTTTCCTTCATCCAGGTGAGCTGCCGCTCCAGCGCCAAGCGCTCTTCGTTGTCGGTCAGGCTGGAGATCTCGCCCTCGAGTTTGGCGGCGTGCTCATTCCAACGCTTCGTGATCAGGCCGTGCATCTTCACGGCGGTGACCTTGTCGATGGCGATGAACATCGCCTTGCCGCTTTCCCACCCAGTCGTGTAGTGCGTGACGAAATCCTCGGCGATGGCTTCGAGTCGTTCCGGCGCCGTGATGATGTGGTAGTCGCGCCGCAATTCGCGCTTCAGACGCTGTTCGACATCGATGTCGCTCGTCTCGAACTCCTCGAGCTTTTCGGCGGTCCTCTCGTTGAGCCCGTCGGTGGCGATGCCGAGCTTCTCACCCCGCGCGTCGTAGAACAGAGGCACTGTCGCGCCGTCCTCCACCGCACGCTGGAACCCGTACCTGGACACATATTCGCCGAACACCCGTCGGGTGATCTCTCATCGTCCTTCATCAAGAGAGTGCCGGTGAAGGCGATATAGAGGGCGTTCGGGAGCGCGTTACGCTGGTTGAGCGCGAGGCGGCCGTATTGCGTCCGGTGGGCCTCGTCGACGACGATGATGATGTCGTCCCGGTCCGAGTACGGCTCGTCCGGCAGGACATCCTCGTTGAATTTCTGAATGAGGGAGAACACATAAGCCTTGTGCTCTCCGAGTAGACGCTTCAGGTGCTTGCCGCTGTCGGCCCGCGCATCTTCGTGTTCGCCGACGATGCCACAGCCGGCGTACGTCCGGTAGATCTGATTGTCGAGATCGTCACGGTCGCACAGCACCAGGAACGTGAAATTGCCGCCGAACTTGCGGTGGACCTTCCGGCTGAAGAACACCATGGAATACGATTTGCCCGCCCCCTGTGTGTGCCAGTAGACGCCGAGCTTGCCCGCTGCTTCGTGACGTGCATCGACCGATCGGATCGCCCGGTTCACGCCGAGATATTGCTGGTTCTGAGCGACGATCTTGATCAGCCTTTCGCCGCTGTCGTCGAAGAGAACGAAGTTTTCAAAGAGATCGAGGAACGTAGATTTCGTGAAAACGCCCTTGAGAAGCGTCTCCATGTCGACGACGCCGGGCTCGTCCTCGTCAAGGCGCCTCCACTCGCGGAAGAACTCGAACGAGGCCGAATAGCTGCCGAGTCGAGCATCGACACCGTTGCCCAGAACTACGAAAGCGTTGTGATGAAAGATGTGGGCAATGGTGTCTTTGTAGTCGGCGAGATTTTCCTCATAGGCACGGCGGACGTTCCGGTGGATGTTCTTCAGATCCATGAACAAGAGCGGCAAGCCGTTGACGAAACCGACGATATCGGCTCGGCGGCGGTATAGCGGTCCCTTGATCCAGAGCTCACGCACGACGAGGAAGTGATTGTTCTCAGCGTTGTCGAAGTCGAAGACACACAACGTCCGGGTTTCCATGCCCCCGCGCGGGTCTCGGTAGGTCACCTTCACGCCGTTGCGGAGCAGGTCATACTTTTCGAGGTTTGTCTGCAGAGTCGATTGCGCCGCGCTCACCTGGACGACTTCGCGGATCGCGTTCTCGTAGGCTCCGTCAGGCAGGCCGGGGTTGTAGATTTCGAGCGCCCTGCGGAGATAGCGGATGAGTACAACCTCGCCATCATTCGCCCGCCCGAATGTCCCCTCCGGCCCGAAAGTCTCGGTGTTGTAAGCAAAGACCGATTCCCAACCCAGCTGCCGTTCGAGGTAGTCGGCGGTGGTCTGCTGGACGAGGGTGTCTTCGGTATAGGGCGAAAAACTCATTGCGTCCGCCTCAGTTGATCCTGCAGCGCCCGGCCTCTTTCCGTGAGGCGATACTTTTGGTTGCTGCTGCGGGGTCGGTCAGGGACGGTCATTTCCAGCCACCCTGCTTCGATGGCCGGACGCAGATAGAGTAGACGGAAGTTCTTTTCTGCCTTGAGCCCAAGGGCCTCTTGCAGGGACTGGCGTTCCATCGCTCCGCTGATGACCCGAAGCAGCCTCGATACTTTGGGTGTGACTTCGGGTGTACGTGGGGGGCGCTTAGGGGGTACTTGGGGGGTGGCATGCCGGGTCCCCCGGTCTGCGGCATGTTCAACCGGTCGCGCGAACGTCGTCGTCACCCAATTATCGGAGACATCGATCAGCGGCTCGGCGACTTCGTAGTCGCGGCACAACTGGCGGATGCGTCGGATGCCGCTGCCGATCTGCTCGGCCAACCCCATGCGGTA
Organism: Candidatus Latescibacterota bacterium; assembly: GCA_965248435.1. Classification (GTDB taxonomy): domain Bacteria; phylum Latescibacterota; class UBA2968; order UBA2968; genus CBDFJH01. The sequence goes on along the minus strand of CBDFJH010000001.1, from coordinate 6,132 downwards.
GAACATCCCGAACAGGAGTGGATTTCGAAGGACGCTCTTCGTGCCCAAATCTTCTTCACGCATCCCTGCCGGCAGGCCCTCCGGCGTCACAATCTCCAAACGGTTACGGAAGACGTAGACCTGGACGTTCGCCGTGGACTGGTAGTCCCGATGGGCGATGGCATTGACCAGCGCCTCCCGCAAGGCATCTTCAGGGAGCTCGAGCTGTTCGTCCCTTCCCCGTGCATGGGGTATCAAGGCCGTGTTGAGCTTGGCCTGCAGATACACCATGCAGTCCTCAAACGTGGAATAGAGATCGCCGGTAAACTCCTTCCGGTCGAGGATGTGGGTTTTGGTCACGCCCCGAAGCACCGCGCAGGTCACCCCGGCCCGCAGGGTGTAGCGCGTGACGTCGGTGGCGAGCAGCCATGCACCGGCGTGCGTCATTTCTCCCGCCTTGGCCAAATGTAGGTTCTCCAGCGTCGCAACCGGCTCCAAGTTTTCGGGAAGCCCTGCCCGTTGAGCGAACCGCTCCCAATTCTCCTCCGTCAGATCCCGCTCCAAATCGAAGATTCGGCATGGTGTCTCATCGAATCTGATGAGCCCATCCTTGGAGAAAAACTCGCGGATCTCCTCGCGTGACATCTGCTGGTTGCTCGCGCCCTCACGGATGAAGAACTTGCCTCCGAACGAGTAGGGCTTGCTCTGCTGGGCAGGTACTCGCACACAGAGCACCTGGCCGGCGCTCTCGATTTCCACCGCAATCGGGGGGATCGGCGGAGCGGGCGATGGACTGGACTTCCGATTTCAGGCGATTGTGGCTGCCAACCCCGCATACTTCTCCGTCATCCGCCACCCCCAGCAGAATCGTTCCGCCGGTGGCGTTGGCGAAGGCGCATACCTCCCGTCCGAGTCCGGCCGTGCCGGAGCGCTTGAATTCGGTCGTGAAGCCTTCGCCAAGGGCGAGCAGGTCGGAGAGGGTCCCTTGGTTCACACTGCCACCTCCCCGGACATCAGGCGTGGCAGCAGCAAATCGCGGGCTTCGGTGAGTCGTTGGTTCGCCTGTGCGAGCAGGAAAATCTGCCGGACGAACGGCTCAAAATCCTCATTGAATTGACCTGCGATCACATTTGGCGTCTGGACAAGACCCAAGGTCTTGAGCTTGCCTTGGCTTACTCCCGGTTGGGTTGTGTTGGCATTGAGATTAGCTATGCGCTGGCGTGTTTCGTCCTCCGCAACCCAAAAGTAGAGGAGATTCTGTCCCACCTCCGGCAATACCCGAAGAATGAAAACGTGCTCATTTACGGCGCACTTCTCATGCGGAAAGCCGTCGCCGAAATACGATGACCGTCCGATATTGGCTCCATCCTTATAGACCACGACATCTCGGCTTCCCAGAACGCCCTTCCGCATGGCATCAAAGTACTCTTCTGGAACATATTTCTCTTTGGTGAAGTCATACTGGCCGATGCCAGTGACATTTTCCGCGCCGATTGAAGGTATACCCTCTTCCTGAGCTCCGCCCTTGGGACGCCCACCTGACTCTAGGCTCGAAAGCACATCACCCAGAGTCTTCCTCTCCCACCCCTCTGGAACGCCATCGAAGATATTCGTGTGCTCATGGCCGGGAAACCGCAGACGCACAAACCACCCGCGATAGAGCTCTCGCCCCGCCCGCTCCAGCAACGCGATCCGCTGCCGATTGTTTTCGATCAGGTCGTCGTAGGCGGAGAGGACGGAAGCTATACGCTGTTGGATCGACCGAGGGGGCAATCTGAATACAAAGCGGCCCAAGACCTTCGCGATCGCATTCGGCTGGGCAGCTCCGCCGACTTGAGACTTGACGTATCTCTTGTAGGTCGTCGATTCGACGAGACGACCAACGAAGTAGGGGTCCGCCAGTTCACTATCGACTCTGAAACGGACCAAGTAGGACGCAAAAACGGCACTTTCGGGATCGCGGATTTGCTTCGCATAGCCAACTGTTGCACCAGTCCGTGCAACAACGATGTCGCCAACTTCCAGCGAGAAGCGATTTTGATCCTTTTCGCTTGCTTCGCAGTAGGGTACGGAACCCCAATCTAGACACTCTGGCACAATGTCCGTTATGCGAAGGAACTTTGGTCCAATTGGGTCTTCCGAGGCAGACGCGGTGTAACCATAGCTAACGGACTCACTGACGCCAGCGAGGCTGATCTCTTGCCAGCTCATATCGCCAACTCCTCGAAGTTTCTCTTCATCGTTGCTGCCAGATGTGCTGCGTCGGCATTGAGTTCATCGAGTTCCGTATGGATTTCACGAATCGTTTCTTCGAAGTCGAAGTCTTCATCTTCCTCTTCGGGAGCGACTCCGACGTAGCGTCCCGGTGACAGGCTCCAGTCGTTCTCCTCCAGCTCCTTCAGGTCAACCAGCTTCACCAGCCCCTCGACATCACGAAGCTCCGCGCTTGGAAACCGCTGCTGCAACCAGTGCGCCTGCCGCCGGAAATAGCGCCACGATTTGAGATGCTCGACCGCTTCTTTCCGCGCTTGGTCGAGCGGCCTGAGCGGGCTCCCGCGGTCGTTCTTCTTGGTCGCTTCGGCAAGGCGTGACAGTAGATTGTACAGATGATCCGCTTGCCGAATCAGATCCCGGCTCACGTCTGCCAGTGGCTCCGCCCGCTCGGCGAAGTCCTTGAGCGACTCATTGTCCCGACTCGGTGGTTGCCAGGCATTGGAAATCTCCTGAACCATGGCCTCAAAGCGCTCCACGTCTTCCCCAAAAGTTGCCTCCGTAGTCTTGAGTTCATCGATGCGCTCAGCCAGGTCGTCCGACAGTCCGTCACGTGCACGGGCCGCAATTGCTTCAGCGAGGGCCGCAGAGAGCCTGCGGAGCGGCGCTATTGCGTGGCCCATCGCCTCGATCATGCGCTCAAGGTAGTCGACCACCAGCTCGACAAAGCGATCAGCGTGACCCCGATAGAGCCAGACGATTGCCGACAGATTCTTCTGTTGTTCGGGTGTGAAGTCGTAGATCTTGCGCGTCACCTTCCGGTAGACGTTGCGCGCGTCAATCATCAGCACCTTTATCGAGCCGTTCTTGGGGCTTGTCCTTGTCGAGGAACCAGAACTCGCACGGCACCGTGCGCGTGTAGAAGAAACCGGAGCGGATCGCCATCATCACGTCCACGTGACCCGCTTCGATCAAATTCTTTCGGACCTTCGCTTCTTGGCCGCCCGCGGACGAAGCCTGCGAGGACATGACGAACCCGGCCCGACCCTTGCCGTCCAGGTAGCTGTCGAAATACGAAATCCAGAGGTAGTTGCCGTTGGAGACTTTGCCCTTCTTGTTCACGCCCGGGAGAGCATAGGGCAAGCGCGGGTCGTTCTTCACCTTCTCCGCGTCCACCTCGTCGACGTTGAAGGGCGGATTGGCCATCACGAAATCGCACTTGCCGAAGAGCTCGTGGGGATCTTCGTAGTAGGTGATGGCCTTCTGGATGTTACCTTCCAGGCCGTGCACGGCGAGATTCATATTGGCGATCCGGATGGTCGTCGGGTTCTTTTCCATGTCGTAGAAAGTGGCCCGTTCGGTCGGGTTCCGGTGCATCCGTTCGATGAAGTGCGCGCTCTGCACGAACATACCGCCCGAACCGCAGGCGGGGTCGAGCACCCTGCCATATTCAGGCTCGATCACGTTGACGATCATTTGGACGAGCGAGACCGGTGTGAAGAACTCCCCGCCGTCGTGGGCTTTCTGATCAGCGAACTGCGTCAGGAAGTACTCGTAGATACGACCGAAAATGTCTCCATTGGCGCGCTTGAGTGCTGGGTCGTTGAAGGTGTGCAGGATTTGCCCGAGGACGTCGTTATCAAGTTCTTGATACTCGGCTTTCGGCAAGGCGCCGCGCAGGGTCTCATAGTCCTTTTCGATCCGTTCCATGGCGTCGATGATCGCCTGGGCTCGGTCAGCACTGTCCGGCAAAGAGACGAGATGATCGAACTGTGCTTCCGGGTGCAGAAAGATCGACCCTTTCTGGGAGAAGTCTTCCTTGGTGAGCGCGCGGACCTTCCCACTTCGCTGCGGCAGCGCCGATTCGACCTCGTCCTTGACCTTGAGGAAACGACTGTACGCGTGCCGAAGGAAGATCAGCCCCATGACAGGGAGGAAGTACTCGTTGCTGGCGAAGTTGGAATTGGCCCGCAGGTTATCCGCGCTGGACCAGAGCCGTTTCTCGATCTCTCCGATGTGTTCCAACGGTGTGTATCCTCCGCCTCAGACTCTCAAACTCAGCGCGCAGCGAGAAACTGACCTCGGACAAGAACCGGCGTCCCGGTCCGCCTGTTCGTTCGCGCGACGGGGCCCGCAAGGGGTTCTGCTATCACTCATGTCCTTGATCCCTGGTCTCATCGGCTCCTCCTGATCTCACCCATTCGTCGACTTCCTCCTTGCGAAATTTCCAGAGACGCCCCATCCGGTGTGCTGGCATCTGCTTTTCTGCGATCCACTTGTAGACCGTGTCCCGCTTGATCCCGAGGTAGGCTGCAATCTCGTCTACGGAGAACCACCGATCTTCCATCATTGCTCTGGGCATCCTCGTGAACCCAGTCGAGCCGTTCCGACGAGGGAGTCCGCGTTGGCGACACGTGACTGGTACATATTCGGAGAAACAAGCTTAAAATAGGTGAAATTGCGCCAGAATGTCAATTGGATTCGTGAGCGCCGTCTGAATGCAACCGTAGGGAGCCGGACCAACGATCCGCACTCTCCATTCCGCCCCGGCACTTTCGCCGACGTGCCGGTATGTATCCGTTGAAGACCACGATCAAGGCCGTCCGTTGCAATCGGGCCGTTAAACAGAGCGATTCCGAAGAACGGAGAATGGGAGAATTTGGAGGCGACAGCCGCGGAGCGTGCGCACGATACCCCAAACTGCACTCGCACCGGTACCGCTCCGAGACGAATTGGAGAATCGAGACAAATGTACTGAACAGCGTAAATCTTTGAAGAATTAGGAACAAATAGAAGGACCCCGCAAGCATCACGCCGCGAGGTCTTGAGTTAAGCTCTGGGCGGATTTCAAACCGCCGACAGGAGATGGCTCCCCGGGACGGGATCGAACCGCCGACCTGGTGGTTAACAGCCACTCGCTCTGCCAGCTGAGCTACCGGGGAAGAAGGGTAAATGATACGTTTGACCGTTGAATTCGTCAAATGAAATGTCAAAATTTGATTCGTTTCGATGTTAGAAAATTGCGCTTCTCATCCTTAGGGCTCCACTCTTCCTTGACAACTGCGTTAAAAATGGTAAAGTCAGGTGACTTGACCTATAAAAATGTCCATGCATACCACAAAGATAACAGTAGCGAAACAATGGATTCTGAAACTGCAATCGCTTTCCATAACGCTTTGGTATTTCTGATCGCCAGTGCTCCGACCAGGAAGGCTGACAAAGAAAGTAACAGCGAAACTTCCGTTCGAATGAGAATTTCCGGGACTCCATGACTGAATTCCGCAACCTTTTCCGACCAACCAAGATGTTCCGACGATACTCGAATCCACCGGCACGCTAACCATAACGGTATACAGAGTAGCATGGCTGCGATAATCGTCTGAAGTCGTCCACGATTTTCCAAAGAACTGTACCCTGATAAATTCAATATTCTCAATATACTGTATAAGCAGTATTAACCGTTATTCTAACCGCTTATGGTAACCGGAAAATCCGGCATACACACGAATTTCAAACAGGACAGCGATTTTCGCAAAGATGCTTCTACTAATTCAGGCGACCGTGCTCTTGAATAAATGAAGCCTGAATATTTGTCGCCTTCTGGCCAAGGAGTCAACCGGTGCCCTTCTCGAACATCGATTCGAACTTCCAGTATGTTTTCTACCGACTGTGCTGCCGTAACTCCTTCAACTCGTCTGAGGATTCCACTTGATGTTACCGGAATCATTAGTACACCGGCGGCTTCCTCGAAGTGGATTGCTTTTACCTCTTTTCCGGATATCCTGCACAGAACGTAATCTTCCAGTGGCGAATTCGTAGCCAGTTCGAAAAGACGCGCACAATCTCCACCGATTGATCGTGCAGCGACTTCAATTATCCACACTTGATCTTCTTGCACACGAACTTCGGCATGAACGGGACACTTGGTTAAACCATAATAGA